>NZ_WEKR01000064.1:253728-264806 GCF_024105395.1 Paracoccus sp. 08
GCGCAGCGCTGGAGGGGATGCCGACCGCCGGCATCGACCGTCCGCAGGTGATCGAGGGATCGCTTGGCCGCAGCGCGCGCATCCTGGGGGCCGCGGGGCTGCCGCTGGCGCATTTCTTTCAGCCGGACGGGGCGCTGGACTAGGGCGATTGCGGTTGACACCGGGGCCTGCGCGTCTATACGGCACGCTTCGTTGGTGTTGGTGGACCCCGCAAGGGGAACCCTGTCAGGCCCCGGATCGCAAGACCCCTGGGCCAAAGGACAACGCCCTTCGCAACCTGTTGAAGGAGATCAGCCGTGACCAAACGCACGTCTGCCAAGTACAAACTCGATCGCCGCATGGGCGAGAACATCTGGGGCCGCGCCAAGTCGCCCGTCAACCGTCGCGAATACGGCCCGGGCCAGCACGGCCAGCGCCGCAAGAACAAGCTGTCGGACTTCGGCACCCAGCTGCGCGCCAAGCAGAAGCTCAAGGGCTACTACGGCGACCTGACCGAAAAGCAGTTCCGCCGCATCTATGCCGAAGCCGAGCGGATCCGCGGCGACACCGGGGAGAACCTGGTCGGCCTGCTGGAGCGTCGCCTGGACGCCGTCGTCTATCGCGCCAAGTTCGTGGCGACCATCTGGGCCGCCCGCCAGTTCGTGAACCACGGCCACATCCAGGTCAACGGTCAGCGCGTGAACATCGCGTCCTACCGCGTCAAGGAAGGCGATGTCATCTCGATCCGCGAGCGTTCGCGCCAGCTGGCCATCGTGCTGGAAGCCGTCGCCCTGACCGAGCGTGACGTCCCGGACTATCTGGAAGTCGACCACAACAAGATGACCGCGACCTTCGTGCGCACCCCGGCCCTGGGCGACATCCCCTATGCCGTGCAGATGGAACCGAACCTGGTCGTCGAATTCTACGCGAAGAACTGATCTTCGCCAGATCGACCGTCTTTGGGCCGCATCTTCGGATGCGGCCTTTTGCTTTGAATTTGATGTATTTATTCGTCGATCTGCGGGCGGGATCGGCTAGCATCCGGACATTGTATGCAACCGGAGCGCCCTTATGGCCCGCATTCAGCTTCACCGACCTTTTGACCTAACCATTCCAACCGGATTCGGCCCCGGCCGCTTTGGCGGGAACGAGGATTGGATCGACCACGCCAACGGCTACCGGGTTGAAATCGCCTTCGCCGGCTTCGATCGCGCCGACGCCCTGCGGCTAACACAGAACGGGCGGGACGTGTTGACCATGTCGGATTTCCTGATCTCCACCGCACCAGGCCAAATCGACGAAGACGCGATTATTGGTCGCGGCAACTATCTGTCGATCTGGCGGTCGATCCTGGCCTTCAACGACCAGATCACCGGGTCGTCGGGCCGCGACGTCGTGGACGGCATGGCCGGAAATGACCGCATTCAGGGCATGGGCGGCGACGATGGACTGTTCGGCGGTGCAGGGAACGATCGACTGGAGGGCGGCCAAGGCAATGACCGACTGAGCGGTGGCATCGGTGCGGACGTTCTCAATGGCGGACTGGGCAATGACAGGCTGAACGGCGATGCGGGCAACGACCTGCTGATCGCGGGGCGCGGCGCAGACGTCGTGAACGGGGGAGCCGGCATCGACATGCTGCATATAGCGACCACGGCCAATGTCGCGGTCGATCTGGCGGTGACGGGTGTTCAGCGCTTTTCGACTAATAGTGTCACCGTCACCGGGGTCGAAAACCTGCGCGGTGGATCAGGCAACGATCGCCTGTCGGGCAATGCAGGCACGAACGTGCTGGAGGGCGGGATTGGCAACGACGTGCTGACAGGACGCGCCGGCAATGATGTGCTGCGCGGAGGATTTGGCTACGACATCCTCGATGGAGGCATAGGCAACGACATGTTGGACGGCGGCGTAGGTGCTGACGTGCTGCGCGGCGGGACCGGCAATGACCGTCTTGAAGGTGGGGCCGGGAACGACCTGCTGACCGGCGGTGCGGGGGCGGACAGCTTTGTCTTCCGGCCGGGCACCGGGCAGGACCGTGTCACCGATTTCGCCGACGGCGTCGACCGCATTGTCTTTGCCGGGGGGCCGGACGACATGGACGATCTGCGCATCATCGATCAGGGCGCGGACACGGCGATCCGCTTTGGCGCAAGCACCATCGTGCTGAGTAATGTGGACCACCTGCTGATCGACGCAGGCGACTTCATCTTTGCCTGACCGTCGGGCCGGCGCGGCGGTTTGGGGGCTTTTCTAACCTCACCTGCGGGACTAGACGGGGTCCGACATAAGGATGGACCCCCATGACCCAGACCCCCGTGCAGCCCGGCATCATGGATATCGCGCTTTACGTCAGCGGCGAAAGCACGCTGGCGGGCCGCGACGACGTGCTCAAGCTGTCGTCGAACGAGAACCCGCTTGGTCCCAGCCCCGCGGCGCAGGACGCGTTCCGCCGCGCAACGGGCGATCTGCACCGCTATCCGGCGACCGATCACGCGGGGCTGCGCGCGGCCATCGGGCAGGTGCACGGGCTGGATCCGGACCGCATCATCTGCGGCGTGGGCTCGGACGAAGTGCTGCAATTCGTTGTCCAGGCCTTTGCCGGTCCGGGCGACGAGGTCATCACGACCGAGCACGGCTTTTCGATGTATCCCATCCTGGCGCGCATGGTCGGCGCGATCCCGGTGACCGTGCCGGAGGACACGCGCCGGGTCGATGTGGACGCGATCCTGGCCGCGGTGACCGAGCGCACACGCGTCGTCTTCATCGCGAACCCGGCCAATCCGACCGGCACGATGCTGGGCGCGGATGAGTTGCAGCGCCTGGTGGATGGCCTGCCGCCGCAGGTGCTGTTCGTCCATGACGGCGCCTATACGGAGTTCGCCGACGGGTTCGACGGCGGCGCGTCGCTGGTCGACCGGCATCCGAACGTGATCATGACGCGGACCTTCTCCAAGGCCTATGGCCTGGGCGGGCTGCGCATCGGATGGGGCTATGCCGCGCGCGCGGTGATCGACGTGCTGAACCGCATCCGCCAGCCCTTCAACCTGTCCAACGCCCAGATGGAGGCCGCACGTGCCGCCGTCCTGGATCGCGACTTCACCGACCGCTGCATCGCACTGAACGCGCGGATGCGCGACCGGATGCGGCAATCGCTGATCCAGATGGGCATCGGCTGCGACGAAAGCTTTGCCAATTTCGTGCTGGCCCGCTTTGACAGCCCCCAGACCGCGACCGCGGCCGATGCGGCGCTGCGCGCCGAAGGCATCCTGGTGCGGCGCGTCGGCGGATACGGCCTGCCCGACGCGCTGCGCATCACCGTGGGCGACGAGGCGGCCGTGACGCGGGTGCTGGACTGCCTGGGCAACTTCATGCAGGGGCGCGCGCAATGACGCAGGTCTATGACAAGGTGGCGCTGATCGGGCTGGGCCTGATCGCAGGATCGATGGCGCATGCCATTCGCGACGGCGGCCTGGCGGGCCGCGTCACCGGCTATGCCCGCAGCCAGGCGACGCGCGACACCGCGCGCGAGATCGGCCTGTGCGAGGTCTGCGACACTGCCGCCCTGGCGGTGGCCGGCGCCGATCTGGTGGTGCTGGCCGTCCCCGTCGGCGCCATGGCCGAGGTCATGGCCGAGATCGCGCCCCATCTGGCCCCCGGTGCCACGATCACCGATGTCGGTTCGGTCAAGCAGTCGGTCATCGACGCGGTCGCCCCCTGCCTGCCGGCAGGCGTGCATTTCATCCCCGGCCACCCGCTGGCCGGCACCGAACATTCAGGGCCCCGCGCGGGCTTTGCCAGCCTGTTCCGCAACCGCTGGTGGCTGTTGACGCCGCTGCCCGACACCGACCCGGAGGCGCTTGCGCGGCTGGACCGGCTGATCACCGCGATGGGCGCCAAGACCGACCGGATGGACGCCCCCCATCACGACCTGGTCCTAGCCGTGACCAGCCACGCGCCGCACCTGATCGCCTATACGATGGTGGGGGTGGCCGACCACCTGCGCCGTGTGTCCGGCGAGGAGGTGATCCAGTATTCCGCCGCCGGTTTCCGCGACTTCACCCGGATCGCGGCCAGCGACCCGACGATGTGGCGCGACGTGTTCCTGCACAACAAGGAGGCGACGCTGGACATCCTGGGCCGCTTCACCGAGGAGCTGTTCGTCCTGCAACGCGCGATCCGCATGGGCGACGGCCAGCAGCTGCACGACTACTTCACCCGCACGCGGGCAATCCGCCGCGGCATCATCGAGGCCGGACAGGACACCGAGGCCCCCGATTTCGGCCGCACCCCCGGCGCCCGACCCGCGGGCTAGATCGCCGGGGCGGGGCCGATCGGCACACCGCCCAGGATCAGCTGGCCATCGCGCATGATGACGGCCACGCGCAGCTCGCCCTCGGCCACTGCGGGAAAGTCGGGGCCGGGCAGCGTGTCGTCCAGTTCCGCCCGCGACAGCTGCGACAGTCCTGCCCGCAGCAGCATCGCGGCCTGCGCCGGGATCAGCCCCAGCCCGGTGGCCATCCCGATCATCGCATCCGCGTCTGCGGAATACAGCGCCACCTGCCCTTCGGCCAAGCCCTGGTCGTCGCGCGACAGGCGACCCACGATGCGCAGGCCGATCGTGTCGGCGCGCAGGTCCAGCCCGGCGGTCTGCCAGCCGACGATCTGCGGCGCGGCGTCGCCGGTGACCGTGGGCGTGCCGTCCAGCCAGATCCGCAGCGGCCCCGTGACCGACAGCGGTCCGGGGATCGGACCGGGGTCCAGCCCCAGCTGCGCCAGTCCACCGACCTGCAGGTCGGTCAGTCCCAGATCAAGGTCATAGGCCGCCCGCGCGGGGCGCGGCGCATCCGATCCCAGCCCCGCCAGCCGCGCCTGCAGCGACAGGCCCTGCGCCAGGGGCTGGCCGTCCAGCGTCAGGTCGCGGGCCTGCACGTCCAGCCGGTTGGGCGCCATGCCGTTCAGGGGGGACAGGGCCATGCTGGCCACGGGCGCAGACAGGCCCAGCTGCATCACCTGCCCGCCTTGGGTCACCGCCGCACCGTCGGGCAGGTCCAGCCGCGCGGTCAGCGGCGACGCAGGCGACAGGAACAGGCGCGCCCAGGGCAGGCTGATGGAAAGCGCCGGGTCCGACCAGGACGGTTCGGACAGCGCGACGCCGATCCGGCGCGGATCGCGCAGGGGCGAAACCGATGCGGCCTGCAGGGCCGGGTCCTGCGCGATCAGTGCGGCCACGCGGTTACTGGCCAGCGTCTCGGCGCCCAGCCAGCCGCCCGCCAGCAGCGCCAGCACCAGTCCCGTCCCGATCACCATCCCGCGCATGCCCGCCCTGCCCTTTTTTCCCGCCCCGTCCTGCCCTACCTTGTGCCCCGAAAGGACGGACAATGGAACGCATCGATTGGGTCTTCGGCTATGGCTCGCTGATCTGGAACCCCGGTTTCGATCCGGCCGAGGCCGTGCATGCGCGCCTGGCCGGATACGCCCGCAGCTTCTGCCTGCGGTCGATCCAGCATCGCGGGACCGAGGCCGTGCCCGGCCTGGTGCTGGGCCTCGATCCGCAGGATGGCGCCAGCTGCCAGGGCGTGGCCCTGCGCATCCGCCCCCGCGATCATGACCGCGTCCTGGCCGACCTGCGTGCGCGCGAACTGGTGACCGACGCCTATCGCGAGGCGATCCTGCCTGTCGATCTGCAGGACGGTCGGCGGGTGCAGGCGCTGGCCTATGTGATGCGGCGCGACCACTGGCAATATGCCGGCGGCCTGCCCGCCGACGAACAGGCCCGCATCATCGCGCAGGCGCATGGCGGGCGCGGCCCGAACGCCGAATACCTGTTCAACACCGCCGCCCATCTGGCCCAGATCGGCATGCCCGACGACCATCTGGACGCGCTGTCCGATGCCGTCCGGGCGCTGTTGCCGCCGCCCGGCTGACCGGCGCCGTCGGAATGCTTGGCAAGTGAGGCGCCCCGTCCTACAGTCGAGCAAAAGCATCGATGGGACGGGGATTTACCGGTGAGCGATCCGACACATGGCGACCCCAGGGCGCCCTCGCGGCTGACCCTGACGAACCGGCGCATCTCGGCCACGCGGGACAAGGCCCTGATCGGGGCGGCGGGCGCGCCGCGCTTTTCCCAACCGGTGCGGCAGATTCTGATGATGCTGATCGTGCTGGGGCTGGTCCTGGCGGGGGGCTGGTTCGCTTATGGGCGGATCCTGTCCATCTTCGACGCGAACCGCTGGCTGAACGGACTGATCCTGACGGTCTTTGCCCTGGGCGTGCTGGCCTGCTTCTGGCAGGTGGGGCAGCTGACCCGGTCGGTCAGCTGGATCGAACGGTTCGCCGCCCGGCGTCGCGACACCGACCGCAACGGCACCACCCAGGACGAGGCGCCCCGCCTGCTGGCCCCCCTGGCGGCCCTGCTGGGATCGCGCGGGCCCGGAGGAGAGGCGATCAGCGCCAGCGCCGCAAGCTCGATCCTGGATTCGGTCGCGACGCGCATCGACGAGGCGCGCGACATCACCCGATATCTGGCAAATCTGCTGATCTTTCTGGGGCTTCTGGGAACATTCTACGGTCTTGCGACAACCATCCCGGCGGTCGTGGCGACTATCCGGGCACTGTCGCCTGAAAACGGACAGTCGGGGCTGGACCTGTTCCAGAACCTGATGACGGGCCTTGAATCGCAGCTGGGTGGGATGGCTACGGCATTCTCCTCCTCGTTGCTGGGTCTGGCGGGGTCGCTTGTGGTGGGCCTTCTGGAGCTGTTCGTGACGCACGGCCAGAACCGGTTCTATCGCGAACTGGAGGAGTGGATGTCGGGCTTTACCCGGATCAGCATCGCCTCGGGTGACGGGGACGGTGTCGATCAGGCGGCACTGGCCGGGTTCCTGGACCAGATGGCGGGGCAGATGGACCGCCTGCAGGCCTATCACGCCGAACGCGACGCCATGCGGGACGAGGCCGCGCTGATGGCCGACGAACGCGTCGTGGTCATGGCGCAGGCGATCGACGCGCTGGTCCAGCAGGCGCAGGCCGACCGCGACGCGCCCGACGGCCAGTCCGAACGCCTGACCCAGGCCCTGACGCGGCTGGCCGATCACCAGCCGCCCGCCCCCGACCTGACGCGGCTGGAGGCCGCGCTGGACCGCCTGACCACCGAACTGACCAATGGCCGGAACGAGGCGGTTGCCGATCTGCGCGCCGACATCCTGGTGCTGACCCGCGCGGTCCGCGCCGCGCGCTTTGGCGATCCGTTCCGCGACGACCTGCTGGGCCGCGACCCCGCCCGCGGCGAGGGCTAGACCGATGCGACTGTCCCGCGGATCCTCGGCGCAGCGTTTCTCGTCCACGATATGGCCGGGCTTCGTCGACGCGATGACGGCGCTGCTTCTGGTGCTGATGTTCGTGCTGACGATCTTTACCGTGGTCCAGGGGGTGCTGCGCGAACAGATCACCACCCAAGACGACACGATCAGCACCCAGGACGAGACGATCACCGATCAGGGTCAGGTCATCTCGCGCCAGGAACGCCAGCTGAACGAACTGGGCGCGCAGGTCGCGTCCCTGGGCCAGGCGCTGAACGCGTCCAAGGATCGCGAGGCCGACCTGACCCGGTCCTTGGAGACCGAGGCCGAGCGTGCCGCCCGCGCCGAGGCGGAGGCCCGCGACCGTGCCGCCCGCATCGCCCGCCTGTCCAGCCAGCTGGCCACCGGAGAGACCCAGCTGGCCGACGCGCGCACCCGCTTGACCGACTTCGAGGCCGAGGTCGCTACCCTGCTGGCCGAACGCGCACAGGGTCAGGCGCGGCTGGAGACATTGGAGACGCAGCTCGATCAGGCAGAGGACCGCGCATCGGCCGCGGAACTGGCGGTCGCGGCCGCCCGGTCCGAGACCGACGCGCAGGCCGAGGCCGCGCGCCTTGCCGCCGCCCGCCGCGACGCGCTGGAGGCGCTGGCCGCGGACCTGCGCGCTCAGGTCGGCCAGCAGCAGGCGCAGCTGGACCGGACCCAGGCCAGCCTGACCGAGGCCGAACAGACCTGGCTGGCTGAGGCCGAGGCCGCAGCCCTGCTGCGCGAGCGGCTGGAGGGGGCGGATGCCGAACTGACCGCCATGACCCTGGCCCTGGAGGAGCGTCGCCGCGAGGCGGAGGAGACGCTGACTCTGCTGGCCGCCGCGAATGCCGCCCGCGACGCGGCGGAGACGCAGGCCCAGGCCCAGCTGACCGAGGCCGAGCGTCAGGCCGCCCTGCTGGCCACCGCGCGGGCGGAGCTGGCCGATCAGGAGGACCTTTCGCAGGACAGCCAGCGCCGGGTGGCGGCGCTGAACGAACAGGTGGCGCAGCTGCGCTCTCAGCTGGGGTCGTTGCAGGCGCTGCTGGATGCGGCGGGCCAAGAGCAGGCCGACGCAGAGCTCCGCGTGTCCGACCTGGGCCAACAGTTGAACGCCGCCCTTGTCCGCGCCGCCGAGGAAACCCGCGCCCGCCTGGCGCTGGAGGAGGAGGCCCGCCTTGCGGCCGAGGCCGAGGCCCAGGACCTGGCCCGCTATCGGTCCGAATTCTTTGGCCGGCTGTCGCAGATCCTGTCGGGGCGGGAAGGCGTGCAGGTTGTGGGCGACCGCTTCGTGTTCCAGTCCGAAGTGCTGTTCGCCCCCGGAGAGGCCACCCTGTCCCAAGCTGGCCGCGAACAGGTCGCCGGGCTTGCCACCCTGCTGCGTGACATCGCCGACGAGATCCCGCCCGAAATCGACTGGATCATCCGCGTCGACGGGCATACCGACAACCTGCCCCTGTCGGGGACCGGCCGCTATGCCGACAACTGGGAACTGAGCCAGGCCCGCGCCCTCGCCGTGGTACGCTATCTTTCCGACGATCTGGACTTTCCGGCCGAGCGCCTGGCGCCCACGGGCTTTGCCGACACCCGCCCCATCGCGACCCAGGACACGCCCGAAGCCCGCGCCCTGAACCGCCGGATCGAACTGAAGCTGACCGAGCGTTAGTGCCCGACGGTACGGGAGAACACGTTGATGACGACGACCCCGGCAACGATCAGGCACAGCCCGATCACCGCCGGCAGGTCCAGCCGCTGACCGAACACGACCAGCCCGATCATCGCGACCAGGGCCACGCCGAACGCGCTCCAGATCGCATAGGCCACGCCCAGGGGCAGCACCTTAAGGCTGACCGACAGCAGGTAGAAGCTGGCCAGATAGCAGACGGCCATCCCCACCGTGGGCGCCAGCCGCGTGAACTGTTCCGAGCGCTGCAACAGCGTCGTGCCCAGAACCTCCAGCGCGATGGCGAACCCCAGGGGGATGTAAGGGGACAGGGTCATCGGGCCTGGCGCTTCAGGGGACGGTCGTCGGGCAAGCCTGCCATATGTTTCAGGTGGCGTTCCAGTTCGGAATTGATCTCGGCCCCGACCAGCACGATCGTCGCGTTCAGCCACAGCCAGGTCATCAGTGCGACCACCGCACCCAGCGATCCGTAGGTCTCGTTGTAATTGCCGAAATTCACCGCGTACCAGGAAAACAGCATCGAGGTCGCGACAAGCGCCAGCCCGGCAAAGACCGCGCCTGGAGAGATCCAGCGCCAGCGCGACTTGGGCGCCGCAGGCCCCCAGCGATAGACCGCCGCCAGCGCCGCGATCAGCAGACCCAGCATCAGCGGCCAGCGGATCACGGCCAGGATCGTCTCGGCCCCCCAGCCGATGGGCAACAGCCGCAGCAGCATGGGCACGACCGCGATCACCGCCAGCATCAGCGCGATCATCGCCAGCCCACCGATGGTAAAGCACATCGCCACCAGGTTCAGCCGCACGATGCCGCGCGTCTCGCGCTGAAAGAATGCGACGTTCAGTGCAGACAGCAGCGCCTTCATCCCGCCATTCGCCGAATAGAACGCGACAAGCAGCGCAGTGACCCCGGCCAGGGACAGTGCGCCCGTCGAGGCCGAGGCAATGGACACGACCTGCGCGCGGATGATCTCCAGCGAGCTTTCGGGCAGCAGCGGTTCGATCAGTTCCAGATGGCTCTGGATGGTCGAGGGGTCCGCCCACAGCCCGTACAGCGACACGAAGGCGGTGATAGCCGGGAACAGCGACAGCAGGCCGAAGAAGGTGACGCCCCCGGCCACCGACGTGACACGATCGTCGCCGATCTGGCGAAACGTCGATTTCGCGACCGCCAACAGGTCGGCCCGCGTCATGTCGCGAAGCCCCGGCATCCGCTTGGCGGGCACCGGGGCGGGGTCAGCGGCCATCAGGCCGAAACGCCGTTTCGTGTCGTCATCCAGCGGGCCGAACAGGGCGTCGCGAATGCCGGTCCCTTGGGTCATGCGTCGTCCCTGATGGGCGGATCAGATCCGGGTGTCGTCGGATTGCGGGCGCGGGGCACGCTGCTGGACGGGGCCCGGATTGGGACCGGGCGCGCCATTCAGGATGGCACGCAGCTGATCGGCAGCGGCCACGAAATCGCCCACGATGGTCGTCGCCTGGCTGGAGACGCCGCGGAACGACCGGAACGCCCCTGCCAGCGACTGTGCGACGCCGTTCAGACCGTCCGACAGGTCGGTCGCAGTGCGCGTCAGGTCCTTGGCGAAATTGCCGCTGCGTCCGCGCGACGCCTTGGCGCGCAGACGGGCGGCATGGGCGTTGTCCTCGCGGGCCTGGGCACGGACGCGGCGGCGCATCGCCTCGCGCTCGTCCTCTTCCAGATGGGCGAACCGGGGGGCTGCTGCCGGGCGATAGGCCGCGCGGGGCGCATCGTCCGTTCCGGCCAGCTTGCGCGCGGCGATGGCCGCGGCGGCCGTCCCCCCCGCCATGCCCAGCGCGACGCCGGCCCAGACGACGGCCTTGGCGACGGTCGATGTGTCGTCCGTGCGGCGCGGCTGCGGGCCACGATGGCCGGCAGGCACGGGGCGCGGACCAAAGCGGGTCTGGCTGGTGTGGTCGGCCTCGGTCAGGGGCGGGCGGGGGGTCTGGGGGCGGCGCATGGCAATCTCCGGTCGGTTGTCGCGTCTGTTGCCACCGAACCCCCCTTGCGCGGGGAATGTTCCCGCAAAGCCAGCCGGGGCGCATGAAAACTTGCCCCCGCCCCCCCGCCCCGCC